>NZ_JAHUWQ010000029.1:0-243 GCF_019218915.1 Achromobacter sp. ACM05 | reverse complement strand
GTCGCAAGATTAAAACTCAAAGGAATTGACGGGGACCCGCACAAGCGGTGGATGATGTGGATTAATTCGATGCAACGCGAAAAACCTTACCTACCCTTGACATGTCTGGAATGCCGAAGAGATTTGGTAGTGCTCGCAAGAGAACCGGAACACAGGTGCTGCATGGCTGTCGTCAGCTCGTGTCGTGAGATGTTGGGTTAAGTCCCGCAACGAGCGCAACCCTTGTCATTAGTTGCTACGAAA
>NZ_JAHUWQ010000028.1:0-255 GCF_019218915.1 Achromobacter sp. ACM05 | reverse complement strand
TCATCGCCTGTGATCGCCAAGGCATCCACCATATGCACTTAGTCGCTTGATCCTATAACGCTGTAGGCTATAGGACCTGAGTATTAGCGTTTGTGCCGTTCATAAGTTTCAAAGCAGTCTGAGGTTTGCACCCCAGTCTTGAGAACTTGGAACAAAAAATAATGCAATCACAACCCGTGCCCATCTTCATCAGCAACGCTGATTACTTGATGAACACATTTTCGTTGTGCTTCTTCCAGATTGTTAAAGAACAAA
>NZ_JAHUWQ010000027.1:0-255 GCF_019218915.1 Achromobacter sp. ACM05 | reverse complement strand
AAATACAGAGATTAAACTGAAGAGTTTGATCCTGGCTCAGATTGAACGCTAGCGGGATGCCTTACACATGCAAGTCGAACGGCAGCACGGACTTCGGTCTGGTGGCGAGTGGCGAACGGGTGAGTAACGTATCGGAACGTGCCTAGTAGCGGGGGATAACTACGCGAAAGCGTAGCTAATACCGCATACGCCCTACGGGGGAAAGCAGGGGATCGCAAGACCTTGCACTATTAGAGCGGCCGATATCGGATTAGC
>NZ_JAHUWQ010000026.1:0-255 GCF_019218915.1 Achromobacter sp. ACM05 | reverse complement strand
TTTCGTAGCAACTAATGACAAGGGTTGCGCTCGTTGCGGGACTTAACCCAACATCTCACGACACGAGCTGACGACAGCCATGCAGCACCTGTGTTCCGGTTCTCTTGCGAGCACTACCAAATCTCTTTGGCATTCCAGACATGTCAAGGGTAGGTAAGGTTTTTCGCGTTGCATCGAATTAATCCACATCATCCACCGCTTGTGCGGGTCCCCGTCAATTCCTTTGAGTTTTAATCTTGCGACCGTACTCCCCAG
>NZ_JAHUWQ010000025.1:0-255 GCF_019218915.1 Achromobacter sp. ACM05 | reverse complement strand
ACTGCGTGAAGTCGGAATCGCTAGTAATCGCGGATCAGCATGTCGCGGTGAATACGTTCCCGGGTCTTGTACACACCGCCCGTCACACCATGGGAGTGGGTTTTACCAGAAGTAGTTAGCCTAACCGTAAGGAGGGCGATTACCACGGTAGGATTCATGACTGGGGTGAAGTCGTAACAAGGTAGCCGTATCGGAAGGTGCGGCTGGATCACCTCCTTTCAGAGCTTATGTGCTCGTGTTAAGCGTCCACTCTTA
>NZ_JAHUWQ010000024.1:0-261 GCF_019218915.1 Achromobacter sp. ACM05 | reverse complement strand
CGTTGATCGTGATGGTCAGCACCGCTTCGCTCTTGTCGCCGTCCGCGTCGGTGATGGTGTAGCGGATGGTTTCGGTCAGCGTCTGGCCGTTGTTCAGCGCTTGAACTGCGGGCAGGCCGTTGTTCAGTTGGTACGACCACGTGCCGTCGCCGTTGTGGACCAGCGTGCCGTACTTGGCGTCGGTGGTCGTGATCACGACGGTGGTCTTGTCCGCGCCCAGCGTGTCGTTGGTCAGAACGTTGCCCGTGATCGGGGTGGCGG
>NZ_JAHUWQ010000023.1:0-272 GCF_019218915.1 Achromobacter sp. ACM05 | reverse complement strand
GCTAATCCGATATCGGCCGCTCTAATAGTGCAAGGTCTTGCGATCCCCTGCTTTCCCCCGTAGGGCGTATGCGGTATTAGCTACGCTTTCGCGTAGTTATCCCCCGCTACTAGGCACGTTCCGATACATTACTCACCCGTTCGCCACTCGCCACCAGACCGAAGTCCGTGCTGCCGTTCGACTTGCATGTGTAAGGCATCCCGCTAGCGTTCAATCTGAGCCAGGATCAAACTCTTCAGTTTAATCTCTGTATTTGTTTCGTATTCTTGGTC
>NZ_JAHUWQ010000022.1:0-278 GCF_019218915.1 Achromobacter sp. ACM05 | reverse complement strand
CGACACTATGAGTTGGCCTCTACATCGCCACCGGCGATCAATGAGAATCAATGGTGGAGGTGAACGGGATCGAACCGATGACATCCTGCTTGCAAAGCAGGCGCTCTCCCAGCTGAGCTACACCCCCATATTCCGCGCATCGCGAAATACTTGGTGGGTCTGGTTGGATTCGAACCAACGACCCCCGCCTTATCAAGACGGTGCTCTAACCGACTGAGCTACAGACCCAAAACCTTCTCGGATCAGTAGTCAGGAAGCTGAAGACCCAGGGAAGATTC
>NZ_JAHUWQ010000021.1:0-279 GCF_019218915.1 Achromobacter sp. ACM05 | reverse complement strand
CGACACTATGAGTTGGCCTCTACATCGCCACCGGCGATCAATGAGAATCAATGGTGGAGGTGAACGGGATCGAACCGATGACATCCTGCTTGCAAAGCAGGCGCTCTCCCAGCTGAGCTACACCCCCCATATTCCGCGCATCGCGAAATACCTGGTGGGTCTGGTTGGATTCGAACCAACGACCCCCGCCTTATCAAGACGGTGCTCTAACCGACTGAGCTACAGACCCAAAACCTTCTCGGATCAGTAGTCAGGAAGCTGAAGACCCAGGGAAGATTC
>NZ_JAHUWQ010000020.1:0-289 GCF_019218915.1 Achromobacter sp. ACM05 | reverse complement strand
TTACCACGGTAGGATTCATGACTGGGGTGAAGTCGTAACAAGGTAGCCGTATCGGAAGGTGCGGCTGGATCACCTCCTTTCAGAGCTTATGTGCTCGTGTTAAGCGTCCACTCTTATCGGTTGTTTGATATAGCTGGGATCAGTTGTAGGCTTGGGTCGAGGGAATCTTCCCTGGGTCTTCAGCTTCCTGACTACTGATCCGAGAAGGTTTTGGGTCTGTAGCTCAGTCGGTTAGAGCACCGTCTTGATAAGGCGGGGGTCGTTGGTTCGAATCCAACCAGACCCACCA